>NZ_JARFXX010000020.1:0-6654 GCF_029218125.1 Neopoerus faecalis
GAACTCGTCCGGTTTTCTGGAGATTGTTGTAGAACCGCTGGATCTGAATGGTGGTCAGCTTGTCCAAGGAAATATTTCCAATTCCGGGGATGATGTGGTTCTCGATGTAGTTGGTGTAGTAGGCTTTCGTGTTGGGCCGGATGCGGGGCTCGGCGTAGACCTCGTACCACGTTTTCACCCATGACGCTACGGTGTATGTCCCAGCTTTGGATACGTCCAGCCGCTGACTTTCACTGATCGCGGTCTTGAGTTTCTCCTTGACTTCGGCCTGCGTTTTACCCAGCACGTTCTTGATGATGCGCTTTCCGCTCTCCGGGTCATAGCCTGCGGTGTAACGGCCTTCCCATCGGCCGTCCTTTCGTTTTCGGATATTGCCTTCTCCGTTTGCTCGTCGCTTTGGCATAAAATCAACCCCTTTCGGCAACGAACAATACCGTAACCAAGAGGGAAAAGCTATCCAAAGACGGAACAGTTATCAGAAAGTTATCATTTGCCCCATCGGAGTTGCACCGCCCAATCTTTGTCTATTGCGGCGCAAATCTTGCGCTGCCGGGGACATTCTCTTTAGTTACAGCGGTGCGATTTTCGAACGGCCAAGAAGCCTTTCCATTGACTACAGCGGCGCAAAATATACACATTTTCCCCCGAAAATCGCCGCTATGCAGAAGTCACTTTTTTGAGTGGTTGAAAACTGCGATTTCCTCAAACGCCTGCGGAACGTCCACCTTGAAAAGTCCGCCGCCACGGGCTTTTTCTGTGCCTGACGTTCACCTATGACGGCGAAAGTGCCTCTCAAGGTGCACCTTAGACTGCGGTTTCAAAACCCCGGAAAGCCCCGCACTGCGGGGCTTTGTGGGCGGGCTGCGGGCGCTTGCGACTGCGGCCCTTTATCTGTACTAAAATCGAACGGCCTTCGCCGCCAGAAAATCCGGCTTAAAAAGTTCGGCTTTTCGTCCAAAAGCGTTCCCGCAAATATCGCCAAAAAGTTACCGTCACAACGCTGTTTCAAACCGCTTTTCATCGCATCTTTCAACTTCCCTCACAAACGCCCCACGCTTGCTTTCATAGGCGAAAGTGGGTAACACACTCGGCTTTCGGAGAAAGATCGCACACGAGGGCACACACGGCGAAACAGGGGCCTTCCCTCCCTCGTCCACAGCGTGGTCTTGTGCTGCCGGCGATATCCCTTTTATTCCGCCATGCTTTTATATACATACATTTCCCGGTTCTCTGTGAACCCTCAACACCAGCAGAAGAGAATAATCCGGCAAAGCTGCCGCCATAAATTTTATCCCCAACCGTTTTTCAACTTCTCGTACAAATGGCCCATATTCGCTTTCACGGGTGAAAGTGGGTACACACTCGGCTTTCGGAGAAGGATTGCACACAGCGGCTCACACGGCGAAACAGGGGGCGTTTCGGATGGAGGCGCTATTACTACCCTCAGCACGAACTGCACGTTCACAAACATCCCCGGGCCGGGTATCAGAACGGCAAACTTTGCCGCTTTTGGGTCTTGGCCGGGTGTGCTCCCAAAGAACGCAGAGAGCCTGCGGGACAGCGATGCGCTTATGCGCGTCGCTGTCCCGCAGGCGTCGCGGCCCCGCTGGGCTGTGCAACGCTGCCGCCGTTACTTCGATTTGTTTTCAAGGGGACACTTCAGGCGGTAGCGGAGACCGCCGAGAACACGTACCCGCCCCGGACCGTGCGGATATAGGTCTGGCTGCCGCCCATCTTCCGACGGAGATTGGAGACGGTATTCGCCACGACCTTCAGGGTGTCCGAGCTGTCCCGGCCCCACACGGCGGAAAACAGATCCTCCTTGGAAAGCGTGACTCCCGGATTGCTGGCGAGAAGCAGCAGCATATTGAACTCGATCCGGGTCAACGCCAGCGCGGTTCCGTTTTGAAACGCCTGCTGGGAACGCCCGTCAATGGTCAGTTCCGGAAAGGTGAGCGTGTGCCGGGAGCTGAGGGAGACCCGCTCTGCGGCGATGTCCTCCCGCCGCAGCAGGGCCAGGATCTTTTCCTCCAGCTCCCTCTCTGCCCCATTTGCTTGAATGATGATCATGGTGTGCCTGTGTGTTACTCCGCGTCCAGCTCGTGGAGCAGGTTGACCATCTCGATAGCGCTGACCGCACAATCATAGCCTTTGTTGCCTGCCTTGGTGCCAGCCCGTTCGATGGCCTGCTCGATATTCTCCGTGGTCAGAACGCCAAAGAGAACGGGTACGCCGCTTTCCAGAGACACGGCGGCGATCCCCTTGGAGACCTCGTTGCAGACGTAGTCATAGTGGCTGGTGGAACCGCGGATCACCGCGCCGAGGCAGATGACGGCGTCATACCTGCCGCTCTTTGCCATCTTGGACGCCACCAGCGGGATCTCAAAGGCTCCGGGAACCCACGCCACATGAACGTCATCCTCCCGAACCTCGTGGCGCAGCAGGCCGTCCAGTGCGCCGCTGAGGAGCTTGGAGGTAATGAATTCGTTGAACCGGGCGGCTACGATGCCCACCTTGATGCTTTTGGAGACCAGCTTTCCCTCGAAGGTTTTCATAACTAAGTACCTCTTTCTTTGTTAATATTCCAAAATGTGTCCCATTCGTGCCTGCTTGGTTTTCAGGTAGAACAAATCATGTGCCGTTGCCGCCATCTGGATCGGAACCCGTTCGGAGATTTCCAGGCCGAACTCGGAGAGCTGATACACCTTGTCCGGATTGTTGGTCAACAGGCGCAGGCTCTTGACGCCAAGCTCCCGCAGGATCTGCGCGCCGAGGAAATACTCCCGCTCGTCTCCGTGGAAGCCCAGAGCCAGATTGGCCTCCAGCGTGTCCATGCCCTGCTCCTGCAATTCATAGGCCCGCAGCTTGTTGATGAGGCCGATGCCCCGGCCCTCCTGCCGCATATAGAGCAGGATGCCCCGGCCCTCGTTTTCAATCTGGGTCATGGCGGCAGCCAACTGCTGTCCGCAGTCACAGCGGAGAGAGCCGAAGGTATCACCGGTCAGGCACTCGGAATGTACCCGGCAGAGAACGTCCTTCCCGTCGCCGATGTCGCCCTTCACCAACGCGACGTGGTGCTCGCCGTTTAGGCGGCTCACAAAGCCGTAGGCTTTGAAATCTCCGTATTTCGTGGGCATATTTACCGCCGTGACCTGATCCACCAGCTTTTCGTGGCACTTGCGGTACGCCTGCAGGTCCCGGATGGTGATGAACTTGATGCCGAACCGCTCCGCCAGCGTCATCAGCTCGGCGGTGCGCATCATGGTGCCGTCCTCCCGCATGATCTCACAGCACAGGCCGCATTCCTTCAGCCCCGCCAGACGGCACAGGTCAACGGTGGCCTCCGTATGGCCCTCCCGCTCCAACACGCCGTTTTTCTTCGCCAGCAGCGGGAACATGTGGCCCGGTCTGCGGAAATCCTCCGCCTTCGCGCCCTCCTCCACGCAGGCCATCGCCGTCACGGAGCGTTCGGCGGCGGAGATGCCCGTGGTGGTGGAAATGTGGTCGATGGACACCGTGAAGGCCGTTTCGTGGTTATCGGTGTTGTTCTGCACCATCTGGGGGAATTGCAGCTTGCGGACAAAGGCCTCCGACATGGGCATACAGATCAGGCCCTTGCCGTGGGTGGCCATGAAGTTGATGTTCTCCGTGGTGGCAAACTCGGCGGCGCAGATGAAATCGCCTTCGTTTTCACGGTCGGGGTCGTCTGTGACCAGAATGATCTTCCCCTGTCTCAGATCCTCCAGTGCTTCGGGAATGGTATTGAAATTCATGGTAACATCTCCTTGTTAAAAGCCGCAGCGCAGCAGCATTTCTTTTGTGAGGGTACTTTCGTTTGCGGGGGTATGCGGTTTCGTTTCTTCCGGACGCAGCAACTTTTCGATGTACTTGCCCACCACGTCGGTCTCCAAATTCACCGGGTCGCCCCGGCGCCGCTGGCTCAGATTGGTCTGGGCCACCGTATGAGGGATGGTGGACACGGAAAAGCCCTCGCCGTCCACGGCGGCCACCGTCAGGCTGATGCCGTCGATGGCAATGGAGCCCTTTTCCACCACATAGCGCAATATCTCCGGCCCCGCGTGGACGGTGTACCAAACGGCGGTATCGTCCCGGCGGATGTTGGCAATGTGTCCCACGCCGTCCACATGGCCCGCCACGATATGTCCGCCGAAGCGGCCGTTGGCAGGCATGGCCCGTTCCAGATTGACTATGCTTCCCGCCGAAAGTCCCGCAAGGGACGAGCGGTTCAGCGTCTCGTGCATCACGTCCGCCGAAAAGCCATCAGGAAAAAGCCGCGTCACCGTCAGGCAGATGCCGTTCACGGCGATGCTGTCTCCGATTCGAGTCTCCTCTAAAACGGTTTTCGCCTGGATCGTCAGGGCGGCGGAGTGCTGCCCGCGCTTGATATTCTTGATGGCCCCAACTTCTTCTACGATTCCTGTGAACACGGATATTCCACCTCGCTTTCTATCAGAAGATCCTCGTCCAGCCATTCCAGCCGGCTGTTTTTTAAGCGGAAGGCGTCGTCCGGGGCGGGGACGCCCACGCCCTCCACGGGTGTTTTCGCGTCCCTTCCGCCGAACAGCTTCGGAGCCATATACGCCTGCACCTGCTGCACGATGCCGCATTCCAGCGCGGCCCAGTTCAGCGTTCCGCCGCCTTCCAGCAAAATGCTGTCGATCTGCTCCCGCCCCAGATGTTCCATGAGCTGCCGGAGATCCACATGGCCGTTTTCTTCATTCAGACAGAGCACTTGGCACCCGGCTTTCCGGTAAACCGCCTGTCTTTCCGGGGCGGCGCAGCAGGTAGCGAGGATGGTCGGAATTTGGTCTGCGGTGGCGACCACCTGCGCCTGCGGCGGCGTCCGCAGATGGGTGTCGCAGATGATGCGAACGGGGTTTCGCCCATTCTCCATGCGGCAGGTCAGGAGAGGATCGTCCGTCAATACCGTACCTACGCCCACCATGATGCCCCGGAACCGGTGGCGCTGCTGCTGAACATGGCACCGGGCCGTCTCGCCCGTGATCCACTTGGACGCGCCTGTGTAGGCCGCGATCTTGCCGTCCATCGTCATGGCGTATTTCATGGAAACGAAGGGCCGCCCGGTGGTGATGTAGTGGAAGAAGATTCTGTTCAGCGCGTCACATTCCTCCCGCAGAACGTTTTCCGTCACCTCCACGCCGCGAGAGCGCAGGATCGCCACGCCCTTTCCCGCCACCAGCGGATTTGGGTCGGCGGAGCCGATCACCACCCGGCGGATGCCGGATGCCAGGATCGCATCCACGCAGGGCGGCTGCTTTCCGTGGTGACAGCAGGGCTCCAGTGTCACATACATGGTGGCTCCGGCGGGGTCGGCGGTGCAGGCTGCCAGCGCATTCCGCTCCGCGTGTGGCTCCCCGTACCGCTCATGCCAGCCCTGTCCGATAACTGCGCCGTCCTTTACGATCACGGCGCCCACCATGGGATTGGGCGCCGTCCAGCCCCGGCCCCGCTCCGCCAGCGCCAAGGCCAGACGCATATATTCCACATCGTTCATATCGTTACCTCCAAAAGAAAAAGCCCTGAACGAACCGTTCAGGGCAAGACGGAAAGACACACGTGAGGCTGTCGATAAAGCGGTAAATTCTCCGCAACGGTAAGGAAGGGTGTGCGCGGGAAACCCAAGAGGGGTGTCCCGTGCCATTAAAATCCTAAGTTTTCAGAACTTTTATAAAGTTCTGAAAACTTGCTCACCGGGGAGATAAGACTTTTTTGACACGCTGACACAAGTATCCTTGTGTAAAAGCAAAGCTCCGGAATGTAAACACACCCCAGAGCAACTTCCATAGACGCAAAGCAGTCCCCTGCGTTGCGTTGTCATCTTCTTTCATCCAGACTGTACTGTCGGCTTCGGAGTTTCACCGAATCATGCCTTGCGGCTCGTGGGCTGTACCACCGGTAGGGAATCGCACCCTGCCCTGAAGATTTTCTATTCAATTACGATGGAAGTATAGCACGGCGACAGGTGGATTGCAAGACCATTTTGCAAACCGGGACAAAACCGGGACGGTCAGACTTTCTGGGCGGGAGGTTCTCATGTTGGGATGGCTGGTATGTCTTGGCGAACGGAAATTTCCGATTGACCCACGTCTTGACCCACGAGCAGAAAAAACGGGGCGGAAACAGTGGAACGGAGAGTATCTGCGGGTGCGGAAATCCTGCGGCAAAACCGCCAAAGTCTTCTGAAACAGTGTACAAGGCGTCCCTATCGAATCTTCACACGCATGAGGCCACTGGTTCGAGTCCAGTAGTCTCCACCAAAAATCACCGGAATCGCTTGATTCCGGCGATTTTCTTCTATAATCTGCAACTTTTTACGGCACTTAATTTTTGGCGTTTCTTTAAGACTCACACGCCGACCCACACGGGGAAAGGGCCGGAAAGCACCGGACAGGGCCAGACAGGAAAAATCCTGTCTGGCCCTGTTTTTTTACCGCATCTGCTGGCTGATGACCCCGCCGATGGCGTCCGCCGCGTCCTGTTTCATCTGCGCCGTGGCGTGGGTGTAGGTGTTCAGCGTGAAACCAGCAGAGTAGTGGCCCAGCGCGCCGGACAGCGTTTTCACGTCCACCCCGCTTTTCAGCGACAGCGTTGCGAAGGTATGTCTGAGGTCGT
>NZ_JARFXX010000021.1:0-3329 GCF_029218125.1 Neopoerus faecalis
ATGTTCAGTGTCAAGCTATAGTAAAGGTTCACGGGGTCTTTCCGTCTTGCCGCGGGTACACTGCATCTTCACAGCGAGTTCAATTTCACTGAGTCTCGGGTGGAGACAGCCTGGCCATCATTACGCCATTCGTGCAGGTCGGAACTTACCCGACAAGGAATTTCGCTACCTTAGGACCGTTATAGTTACGGCCGCCGTTTACCGGGGCTTCGATCAAGAGCTTCGCGTTACCGCTAACCCCATCAATTAACCTTCCGGCACCGGGCAGGCGTCACACCGTATACGTCCACTTTCGTGTTTGCACAGTGCTGTGTTTTTAATAAACAGTTGCAGCCAGCTGGTATCTTCGACTGATTTCAGCTCCACGAGCAAGTCGCTTCACCTACATATCAGCGTGCCTTCTCCCGAAGTTACGGCACCATTTTGCCTAGTTCCTTCACCCGAGTTCTCTCAAGCGCCTTGGTATTCTCTACCTGACCACCTGTGTCGGTTTGGGGTACGATTTGATGTTACCTGATGCTTAGAGGCTTTTCCTGGAAGCAGGGCATTTGTCGCTTCAGCACCGTAGTGCCTCGTCATCACGCCTCAGCCTTGATTTTCCGGATTTGCCTGGAAAACCAGCCTACACGCTTAAACCGGGACAACCGTCGCCCGGCCAACATAGCCTTCTCCGTCCCCCCTTCGCAGTAACACCAAGTACAGGAATATTAACCTGTTTCCCATCGACTACGCCTTTCGGCCTCGCCTTAGGGGTCGACTCACCCTGCCCCGATTAACGTTGGACAGGAACCCTTGGTCTTCCGGCGAGCGGGCTTTTCACCCGCTTTATCGTTACTTATGTCAGCATTCGCACTTCTGATACCTCCAGCAACCCTCACAGGCCACCTTCACAGGCTTACAGAACGCTCCCCTACCCAACAACACATAGTGTCGCTGCCGCAGCTTCGGTGCATGGTTTAGCCCCGTTACATCTTCCGCGCAGGCCGACTCGACCAGTGAGCTATTACGCTTTCTTTAAATGATGGCTGCTTCTAAGCCAACATCCTGGCTGTCTGGGCCTTCCCACATCGTTTCCCACTTAACCATGACTTTGGGACCTTAGCTGGCGGTCTGGGTTGTTTCCCTCTTCACGACGGACGTTAGCACCCGCCGTGTGTCTCCCGTGATAACATTCTCCGGTATTCGCAGTTTGCATCGGGTTGGTAAGTCGGGATGACCCCCTTGCCGAAACAGTGCTCTACCCCCGGAGATGAATTCACGAGGCGCTACCTAAATAGCTTTCGGGGAGAACCAGCTATCTCCCGGTTTGATTGGCCTTTCACCCCCAGCCACAAGTCATCCGCTAATTTTTCAACATTAGTCGGTTCGGTCCTCCAGTTAGTGTTACCCAACCTTCAACCTGCCCATGGCTAGATCACCGGGTTTCGGGTCTATACCCTGCAACTTAACGCCCAGTTAAGACTCGGTTTCCCTTCGGCTCCCCTATTCGGTTAACCTTGCTACAGAATATAAGTCGCTGACCCATTATACAAAAGGTACGCAGTCACCCCATTAAGAGGCTCCCACTGCTTGTACGTACACGGTTTCAGGTTCTTTTTCACTCCCCTCGCCGGGGTTCTTTTCGCCTTTCCCTCACGGTACTGGTTCACTATCGGTCAGTCAGGAGTATTTAGCCTTGGAGGATGGTCCCCCCATATTCAGACAGGATACCACGTGTCCCGCCCTACTCATCGAGCTCACAATATGTGCATTTTTGTGTACGGGGCTGTCACCCTGTATCGCACGCCTTTCCAGACGCTTCCACTAACACACACACTGATTCAGGCTCTGGGCTCCTCCCCGTTCGCTCGCCGCTACTGGGGGAATCTCGGTTGATTTCTTTTCCTCGGGGTACTTAGATGTTTCAGTTCCCCCGGTTCGCCTCATTAACCTATGGATTCAGTTAATGATAGTGTGACGAATCACACTGGGTTTCCCCATTCGGAAATCGCCGGTTATAACGGTTCATATCACCTCACCGACGCTTATCGCAGATTAGCACGTCCTTCATCGCCTCTGACTGCCAGGGCATCCACCGTGTACGCTTAGTCGCTTAACCTCACAACCCGAAGATGTTTCTTGCGATTCATCATCGTGTTGCGAAAATTTGAGAGACTCACGAACAACTTTCGTTGTTCAGTGTTTCAATTTTCAGCTTGATCCAGATTTTTAAAGAGCAAATATCTCAAACATCACCCGAAGATGAGTTTTGAGATATTAAGGCAGGTGACTTTCACTCACAAACCAGCAAGTGGCGTCCCCTAGGGGATTCGAACCCCTGTTACCGCCGTGAAAGGGCGGTGTCCTGGGCCTCTAGACGAAGGGGACGTATCAGTCTGCTTCGCAAGACGCCTTGCTTTTCACTTTCTATCAGACAATCTGTGTGAGCACTTCAAAGTACGCTTCTTTAAGGTAAGGAGGTGATCCAACCGCAGGTTCCCCTACGGTTACCTTGTTACGACTTCACCCCAGTCATGAATCACAAAGTGGTAAGCGCCCTCCCGAAGGTTAAGCTACCTACTTCTTTTGCAACCCACTCCCATGGTGTGACGGGCGGTGTGTACAAGGCCCGGGAACGTATTCACCGTGGCATTCTGATCCACGATTACTAGCGATTCCGACTTCATGGAGTCGAGTTGCAGACTCCAATCCGGACTACGACGCACTTTATGAGGTCCGCTTGCTCTCGCGAGGTCGCTTCTCTTTGTATGCGCCATTGTAGCACGTGTGTAGCCCTGGTCGTAAGGGCCATGATGACTTGACGTCATCCCCACCTTCCTCCAGTTTATCACTGGCAGTCTCCTTTGAGTTCCCGGCCGGACCGCTGGCAACAAAGGATAAGGGTTGCGCTCGTTGCGGGACTTAACCCAACATTTCACAACACGAGCTGACGACAGCCATGCAGCACCTGTCTCACGGTTCCCGAAGGCACATTCTCATCTCTGAAAACTTCCGTGGATGTCAAGACCAGGTAAGGTTCTTCGCGTTGCATCGAATTAAACCACATGCTCCACCGCTTGTGCGGGCCCCCGTCAATTCATTTGAGTTTTAACCTTGCGGCCGTACTCCCCAGGCGGTCGACTTAACGCGTTAGCTCCGGAAGCCACGCCTCAAGGGCACAACCTCCAAGTCGACATCGTTTACGGCGTGGACTACCAGGGTATCTAATCCTGTTTGCTCCCCACGCTTTCGCACCTGAGCGTCAGTCTTCGTCCAGGGGGCCGCCTTCGCCACCGGTATTCCTCCAGATCTCTACGCATTTCACCGCTACACCTGGAATTCTACCCCCC
>NZ_JARFXX010000022.1:0-2741 GCF_029218125.1 Neopoerus faecalis
AAATAGGTGTAGGAAGGGAACCGTCTGAACTGAAACATCTAAGTAGGACGAGGAAGAGACATCAACCGAGATTCCGCAAGTAGTGGCGAGCGAACGCGGAAGAGGCCAAACCGGAGGATTCATTCTCCGGGGTTGCGGACAGTCATTTAGCAGAAGATATCTAACCGAAGGGTCTGGGAAGGCCCACCACAGAGGGTGAGAGTCCCGTAGGTGAAAGAGAAGGCTGTGAGACTGGATCCAGAGTACCGCAGGACACGTGAAACCCTGCGGGAAACAGGGGGGACCACCCTCCAAGCCTAAATACTACCTGATGACCGATAGAGGAGCAGTACCGTGAGGGAAAGGTGAAAAGGACCCCGGGAGGGGAGTGAAAGAGAACCTGAAACCTTGTGCTTACAAGCAGTCAGAGCGCGTTAAAGCGTGATGGCGTACTTTTTGTAGAACGGTCCGGCGAGTTATAGTAACGAGCAAGCTTAAGGTATTCAGTACCGGAGGCGTAGCGAAAGCGAGTCTGAAAAGGGCGCATGAAGTTCGTTGCCATAGACCCGAAACCGGGTGACCTACGCATGAGCAGGTTGAAGTGGGGGTGAAACCCCATGGAGGACCGAACCGACCCCCGTTGCAATGGTGGCGGATGACTTGTGTGTAGCGGTGAAATTCCAATCGAACTCGGAGATAGCTGGTTCTCCCCGAAATAGCTTTAGGGCTAGCGTTGTGTTAGATTACCGGAGGTAAAGCACTGAATGGTTTAGGGGCTGATAAAGTTACCGACGCCTATCAAACTCTGAATGCCGGATAATTGATGCACAGCAGTCAGACAGTGTGAGATAAGTTTCATTGTCAAAAGGGAAACAGCCCAGACCTACAGCTAAGGTCCCAAATGTATGCTAAGTGGAAAACGATGTGGAATTGCGAAAACAACCAGGATGTTGGCTCAGAAGCAGCCACACATTAAAAGAGTGCGTAATAGCTCACTGGTCGAGTGACTCTGCGCGGAAAATGTAACGGGGCTAAGCATGCAACCGAAGCTTAGGATTGTCTAAAGACAGTGGTAGGGGAGCGTTCTGTACGGGGCGAAGCCGCAGCGGGAGCAGCGGTGGACTGTACAGAAGTGAGAATGCCGGAATGAGTAGCGAGAATTATGTGGGAATCATAATGGCCGAAAATCTAAGGTTTCTTGGGGAAGGTTCGTCCGCCCAAGGTAAGTCGGGAGCTAAGCTGAGGCCGAGAGGCGTAGGCGATGCACATACGGTAGAAATTCCGTAACCACCGAACTTTAAGCATGAGGGACACTTTGAGATAGCGGGACCCGGGCGTTGGTAGACCCGGGCGAAAGGGACCGAAATATAGTAGGGAAGTCCGCGATGCTCGGAGGCGAGAAAAGCTCATGTGTATACTAAGGTGCCCGTACCGCAAACCGACACAGGTAGATGAGGAGAGAATCCTAAGGCCAACGGGAGAAGGGTTGTTAAGGAACTCGGCAAGATGACCCCGTAACTTCGGAAGAAGGGGAGCCTCGAAAGAGGCCGCAGTGAATAGGCCCAAGCAACTGTTTACCAAAAACACAGGTTTATGCTAAATCGAAAGATGACGTATATGAGCTGACGCCTGCCCGGTGCCGGAAGGTTAAGAGGAGATGTGAGCCGCAAGGTGAAGCATTGAATTGAAGCCCCGGTAAACGGCGGCCGTAACTATAACGGTCCTAAGGTAGCGAAATTCCTTGTCAGGTAAGTTCTGACCCGCACGAAAGGCGTAATGATTTGGGCACTGTCTCAACAGCCCGCCCGGCGAAATTGTAGTACTGGTGAAGATGCCAGTTACCCGCAACTAGACGGAAAGACCCCATGGAGCTTTACTGCAGCTTAATACTGGAATTCGGTAAATCATGTACAGGATAGGTGGGAGACTGGGAAGTCTGGGCGTCAGCTCAGATGGAGTCGCCGGTGGGATACCACTCTTGATTTGCTGGGTTTCTAACCTGCGGCCGTGAAACCGGTCGGGGGACACTGTTAGGCGGGCAGTTTGACTGGGGCGGTCGCCTCCAAAAGAGTAACGGAGGCGCTCAAAGGTTGGCTCAGCACGGACGGAAATCGTGCAATGAGTGTAAACGTATAAGCCAGCCTAACTGCGAGACCGACGGGTCGAGCAGTAACGAAAGTTGGAGTTAGTGATCCGGTGGTATGTGAGTGGAAATGCCATCGCTCAACGGATAAAAGCTACCCTGGGGATAACAGGCTGATCTCCCCCAAGCGTCCACAGCGACGGGGAGGTTTGGCACCTCGATGTCGGCTCGTCACATCCTGGGGCTGAATTCGGTCCCAAGGGTTCGGCTGTTCGCCGATTAAAGTGGCACGCGAGCTGGGTTCAGAACGTCGTGAGACAGTTCGGTCCCTATCTGTTGCGGGCGAAAGAGATTTGAAGGGAGCTGTCCTTAGTACGAGAGGACCGGGATGGACGTACCTCTGGTGCACCAGTTGTCCTGCCAAGGGCATAGCTGGGTAGCTATGTACGGACGAGATAAACGCTGAAAGCATCTAAGCGTGAAACTCCCCCTAAGATGAGATCTCTCATCCTTCATGGAGTAAGGGCCCAGGAAGACTACCTGGTTGATAGGCAAGGTGTGGAAGCGCAGTAATGTGTGGAGCTGACTTGTACTAATAGCCCGAGGGCTTGACCTACGAATGAAGCAGGCAAGGCCTGAAACATGGAAGAAGTTGCATTGTTCGGTTTTGAGGGTACAT
>NZ_JARFXX010000023.1:0-2049 GCF_029218125.1 Neopoerus faecalis
GGCTGAAACCGTGGCAACCTATCACCTCAGCGTTCAATTTGGTGGCAAGGGGCAGGCTGCAAACCACGCCGATTACATCGAGCGCAAAGAGAAATACCGCGACCGTCAGGATTTGGAATATTCCGCACACGGAAACATGCCGGAATGGGCGCGAGATAATCCCTCACATTTCTGGCAGGCGGCTGACCAGTTTGAACGTGCGAACGGTTCGACCTATCGGGAACTTGAAATTGCATTACCCCGTGAACTGACAGCGGAACAGCGCCTTGAACTGGTGCAGGATTTTGTACGTCAGGAAGCTGGCGAACGGCACGCCTGGAGTTTTGCCATTCACAATCCGAAAGCGAGCATTGACGGCGGCGAACAGCCTCATGCGCATATCATGATGAGCCAGCGTGTGAATGATGGCATTGAACGTACACCGGAACAGTATTTCCGGCGCTATAACGCCAGGTATCCCGAGCGGGGAGGTGCGAAAAAGGATTCCGGAAGCCTGACTCTCACTCAGCAAAAAGAGCAGTTGCGGGAATTGCGAAAACGCTGGGAGGTGAAGCACAACGAACATATGAGAAAGCATGGCTTTGAAAGGGGCTTCATTGACTGCCGGACGCTGAAAGAACAGGGCATTGAACGACGTCCCGAAGTGCATCTGGGTTTTGAAGCTGCCGGACGGCTTGATGATGCCCAGCGTCATGACATCATGCAAAAACGGTCTGAACCGGACTATTCCCGCCATCTTGAACAGGCGCGAACGGTCGGGCATGACATCAGGGAATGGCTGGACACTCCGGTTAAGCAACATGAACTGGTCAGAAGGCTGCAACATGATGTTGCGCGGGAGCATGGCTTTGACATGAGAGACAGAGTGAGCAGACAGAACCGAATTGAACCTGAACGGGTTAAATCACCGTCACGTGGATTTTCTATGGGATTCTGAACATGGCCAGCACAGAAGAAAAATTACTCACGCTCCTGTTATCGGTGGAGCATCTGCAACATACCGCAATGGAGCAACAGAAAGCTGTTGCTGATTCTCTGGCTGTGGCAAGGGAAACACTTCGCGGATATCGGGATATTTCTGACGGTGTGGCAAAACAGGTCAGGGATGAAGTCAGAAACGAGGTGCAGAAGCTGGATGTTGCAGGGCTGATAGGTGAGCGCATCAGCCAGGATTTTCAGCGGCTGGAAGAGTCAGTCGCAAACATGAAGGCAAACGCGGATGCCCTGAACAGGGATATTGCGACAATTCACAGCAATATCGTGCAGGAATACAACACCCTTAAAGGGTATAGCTGGAAATGGCTGGGTGGGGTGTCAGTGGCTTTTCTGGTTATGTTCTGTGTGCTTGGATGGGGAATGAAAACAATGCTCGACAGGAACTACAACGCCACAGCGGCGGTGTATCAGAAAGTTGTGACACTGGAAGATAAACTGGCGGAGAAACCTGTCACGGGCAAGAGCCGGAAAAACTGACGCGCTTCGCTTGTCCAACGCCTCACGACCCGCGAAAGGATTTCGCGTTCCGTTCACCGTTTTCATGAGTGATTCCTCCGAACTGCCAAAAAATATCCTCCCCCTGACTTGACAGAAAAAATAATGGCGAGTACTTTTGGTCTGTACATAAAACCAGTGGTTTTATGTACAGTATTAACTATGTAATTAATTGTTTTAACGCTTAAAAGAGGGAATTTTTATGAGCGGTGGAGATGGACGCGACCACAACAGTGGCGCACATAACACAGGTGGTAACATTAATGGCGGCCCTACGGGGCTTGGTGGAAATGGTGGGGCTTCTGACGGCTCCGGATGGAGTTCGGAAAATAACCCATGGGGTGGCGGTTCTGGTAGTGGTGTTCACTGGGGAGGTGGCTCCGGCCATGGCAATGGCGGGGGGAATGGTAATTCCGGTGGTGGCAGCAATTCATCCGTAGCAGCAGTGGCATTTGGTTTTCCTGCTTTGGCAGCTCCTGGTGCCGGAACACTGGGTATCGCCGTCTCTGGTGAGGCTTTATCTGCGGCAATAGCGGATATCTTTGCAGCCCTGAAAGG
>NZ_JARFXX010000024.1:0-1737 GCF_029218125.1 Neopoerus faecalis
TGCGCCGTGGCGTGGGTGTAGGTGTTCAGCGTGAAACCAGCAGAGTAGTGGCCCAGCGCGCCGGACAGCGTTTTCACGTCCACCCCGCTTTTCAGCGACAGCGTTGCGAAGGTATGTCTGAGGTCGTGGAACCGGATGTGCTCCGCGCCGATAGCTTTCAGAATTTTATCATGGGTTCGACGGAAAGCGTCCGGGTCGTACATGGTCCCGGTTTTGGGCGATGGGAACAGATACGGGTTGCGAGGGTGCTTTTTGTGTTCGGCAACCAGCAGATTAACCGCCTGCTGCGGAAGGGCCAGTGTCCGCACGGAGTTGCGAGTTTTCGGCGGACTGACCACCAATTCACCGCTGATTCGATTTACCTGCTTTGTGACGGCGAGTGTCCGGTTTTCGATGTCCAAGTCCGTCCATTGGAGGGCCAGCAGTTCCCCTCTCCGCAGGCCGGTGGTCAGCTCCAAGTAGAAAGCTGCGAGAAGGCCTCGGCGTTCCGCTTCGGCGAGGTACATTCCGATTTTCTCCTGCGGCAGGATCTTCATTTCCCGTTTCTCGAGTTGCGGCAGTTTACAGCCTTGGGCGGGATTGCTGAGGATGAGCCGCTCCGCCACCGCCTGCTCCAGGCAGTTGTGCAGCAGCGTGTGGACGCCCCGCACCACCCTGGGGCTGAGACTTTTGTCCCTAAGTTCAGGAAAATTTTTGCGCTGGACTCGCCCAGTTTTCTGGAGGTTGTTATAAAACCGCTGGATTTGAATGGTGGTCAGCTTGTCCAGCGGGACGTCGCCGATTCCCGGTACGATGTGGTTCTCGATGTAGTTGGTGTAGTAGGCTTTCGTGTTGGGCCGGATGCGAGGCTCGGCGTAGACCTCGTACCACGTTTTCACCCACGATGCCACTGTGTAAGTCCTCGCTTTGGATACGTCCAGCCGCTGGCTCTCGCTAATCGCGGTCTTGAGCTTTTCTTTGACCTCGGCCTGCGTCTTGCCGAGGACATTCTTGATGAGCCGCTTTCCGGTCTCCGGGTCATAACCGGCGGTGTACCGGCCCTCCCAGCGGCCGTCCTTTCGTTTGCGGATATTCCCCTCTCCGTTTGCTCGTCGCTTTGGCATGGTATCAGCCCCTTTCGCAACGAACAATACCGTAACCAAGGGAACAAAGCTACCCGAAAGTCGAACTGTTATCAGAAAGTTATCATTTGCGCTTAGACCACGCTGCCCTAATCTTTGTCTATGGCGGCGCAATTTCTGCGCTGCCGGGGGCGTTCTCTTTAGTTACAGCGGTGCGATTTTTGAACGGTCAAGAAGCCCTTTCATTGACTACAGCGGCGCAAAATATGTACGATCTGCGCCGAAAATTGCCGCTGCGCCGAAATCACTTTTTCGGATGGTCGAAAACAGCAAATTTCTCAAACGCCTGCGGAACGGTCACCTTGAAAAGTCCGCCGTCACGGGGGGCTGATGCCCCTCACGTTCACTCAAGACTGCGAAAACACCTTTCAAGGTGCACCTTAGACTGCGGTTTCAAAACCTCGGAAAGCCCCGCACTGCGGGGCTTTGTGGCTGAGAGGTGCCCAATTACGGGCACCCCTCTTTATCTTGTACTAAAATCGAACGGCTCTCACCGCTCGAAAAACCCTCCTGTAAAGTTCGGTTTTTCGTCCAAAACCGTTCCCGCAAATATCACCAAAAAGTTACCGTCACAACGCTGTCCCCAACCACTTCTCATCCCGATTTTCAACTTCTC
>NZ_JARFXX010000025.1:0-1647 GCF_029218125.1 Neopoerus faecalis
GCTACGGACTTCGGGTGTTCCCGACTCTCATGGTGTGACGGGCGGTGTGTACAAGGCCCGGGAACGTATTCACCGTGGTATGCTGACCCACGATTACTAGCGATTCCGACTTCACGCAGGCGGGTTGCAGCCTGCGATCCGAACTGGGACGGCTTTTTGGGGTTCGCTCTGCCTCGCGGCTTTGCATCCCTTTGTTCTCCGCCATTGTATTACGTGTGTAGCCCAGGTCATAAGGGGCATGATGATTTGACGTCGTCCCCACCTTCCTCCGTTTTGTCAACGGCAGTCTCGCTAGAGTGCTCTTGCGTAGCAACTAACAATAGGGGTTGCGCTCGTTGCGGGACTTAACCCAACATCTCACGACACGAGCTGACGACAACCATGCACCACCTGTCTCTGCTTTCCCCGAAGGGCACCTGATGTATCTCTACTTCGTTAGCAGGATGTCAAGACCTGGTAAGGTTCTTCGCGTTGCTTCGAATTAAACCACATAATCCACCGCTTGTGCGGGCCCCCGTCAATTCCTTTGAGTTTCAACCTTGCGATCGTACTCCCCAGGTGCAATACTTATTGTGTTAACTCCGGCACGCAGGGGGTCAGTCCCCGCACACCTAGTATTGATCGTTTACAGCGTGGACTACCAGGGTATCTAATCCTGTTTGCTCCCCACGCTTTCGCGCCTCACCGTCAGTTACCGTCCAGTAATCCGCCTTCGCCACTGGTGTTCTTCCTTATATCTACGCATTTCACCGCTACACAAGGAATTCCGATTACCTCTCCGGCACTCAAGATGCACAGTTTCAAATGCAGTTTCAGGGTTGAGCCCTGAGATTTCACATCTGACTTGCGCACCCGGCTGCACGCCCTTTACACCCAGTAAATCCGGACAACGCTTGCCACCTACGTATTACCGCGGCTGCTGGCACGTAGTTAGCCGTGGCTTATTCAAGAGGTACCGTCTTCTGCTCTTCCCTCTTAAAAGAAGTTTACAACCCGAAAGCCTTCTTCCTTCACGCGGCGTTGCTGGGTCAGGCTTGCGCCCATTGCCCAATATTCCCCACTGCTGCCTCCCGTAGGAGTCTGGGCCGTATCTCAGTCCCAATGTGGCCGGTCAACCTCTCAGTCCGGCTACTGATCGTCGACTTGGTGGGCCGTTACCCCGCCAACTATCTAATCAGACGCGAGGCCATCTTTCAGCGATAAATCTTTGGCATTCAGATGATGCCATCCGAATGCGTCATGCGGTATTAGCAGCCGTTTCCAGCTGTTGTCCCCCTCTGAAAGGCAGGTTCCTCACGCGTTACTCACCAGTCCGCCACTAAGCATTCCTTTCCTTTGACCGAAGTCTCATTCAAGGGTGCTCCGTTCGACTTGCATGTGTTAAGCACGCCGCCAGCGTTCGTCCTGAGCCAGGATCAAACTCTCTATAATATAGTATCTAAACGGTTTTCACCGTTCAAATCAATCATAGAGTCATTTATCATGACTTCATTTATTTCTCTTTTATAGTTGCTGCTTTCGACCGAATTGACTACGGCCTATTCACCCACAACTTCGTCGCGAGCCTCGTGAAAAGCTCGCTCCGCTGGTGCTTTCTTTTCTCACGTTGTTTAATTTACAAGGTGCACGTCCCTCATGCGGAACAGT